>NZ_JASWIM010000010.1:0-23103 GCF_030291335.1 Arenibacter flavimaris | reverse complement strand
TTGCTAAATATAAAATCTACAACCACTTTGCAGAAATTAAGGGATGAAGGTAAGATTAGATTTTCTCAACCACAAAGGAAAATAATTCTCTATGATCGGGATTCCATTTATGAGTACATTGAAAGGTACGCCCGTGAAACTTTTTAATTATGGAAGAACATCTAAAAGTTGATAAAGATTACCTGGAAGCATTCAATCTTGGCTATGAACTTGCCAAAGAATTAAAGCTAAAGTCTCCAATGTTTAAAAACATTGAATCGGATATTAGTCGTATACACACACTGCAAATGGGTATGGAAGAATACTGTAAGGAAATTACCTTAAATAAAAATATTACTTTGGATGACAGCAAAATCATTCAACAAAAAAATAAAGATAACCAAGATGGGAATGAACTCTCCCTTTAAGTAGTATTGTAAAATGCTCGCACATTAAATCAGTCTTCTTGAATCGATATCTTCCGCCTAGAACACTTCTGCAACAATCACGACCCATAAACCTTCTTAAAAATGATGATTCAGTGAATTTTCAGAAAGTTTAGAGATAGGAATTGGAAAAATGAACTTTATAATTAAGTGGCAGATAAGTATATTAAAATGTGGGAATAATTGCACTATGTTGAATTTAGCGGTGTTCCAAAAAACGTTCATGGCTATTGCGGAACTGGTTTGAAGTATGGGTAGTGTCCCAAAAATGGTTCTTTTAAAGGAACTATCAAAAATTAGGTGTTTATTAACTTTAGAGAACTGGACTAGTGCTTTTCAAAGGATACTGTGTAGGCAGGAGTGCTTTGTTTTTATTCTGCTATTATTTTCCATATAATGTTGTCAGTGTTCCGCTTAAACTTGATGGAATTACTGATTTATGAGATTCATTTCTATATATGTACCAGTTCATATCAATGTTTTTATAATCACTCTTTTTAAGATATAAACTAAACTTTATCATATTGGAAACCATTATAGGGTTTTCATTTTCTCCTGTAGAAAAAAACGCTTTAGTAGGTTTAATATCCAAAGTTTCATTTTTGGTAAACTTAAGAATAGCTTGAGCTAACAATTTTTCTTCGTCCCATTGTAGTGAAGGACTATTTATACCAAATCTAGTAAAGTAACCATCAGAATTTAAAAAACAGAATGCTGTGAACAAACCACCTAAAGAATGTCCTGAAATTCCTCTATCAAAATTTGTTTTGTAGTGTTTATCAATAAATGGGATTATTTCTTTTTTAAGGCATTTTAAAAATTCATCAGCTCCACCAGTTTTTATTGTTCCCTTTTCAACACCAAAACTTTCCTCAATTTTTCTTGCGGTTATTGTATCGAGCGATGGTGTGTAGTCATAAAATCTATTAATTCTAGATGCTGTACCATTAACCTTATGACTAATACCTACGATGATTACATCTTCAATATTTTCAAAATCAACATTAGATGGATTAAAATATTTATAAGTGCTTTTTCCATCCAAAACGTATACAACAGGATAAGTTATGGTGTCTTTAGTAGAATAATTCCTTGGGAAAGACATATGTAATTGATAGTCTTTTTCCATTATTTTAGAGCTTATTATGTGGTCTGGTTCATTTCCTGTTTGCTCTTTTGGTTCTAATTTTTGACTAAATAATGGGTTACAAAAAATTAACCATAAAAATGTTGTTATTGATAGATTAATTGATTTTAAAAAATTCATTTGTGTTAATTTAATGACATTCAGATTTTGGTTCTTCACATTACTGTCAACGTTTTTGTGTAAGGAACGTTGCGTGCTTGTGGGCGAGGATTTTCCGCAGGAAAATCAGAGCTGGCAAACGGGCAAAGACCAAACGGTTGAACTAAAATAAGCAATGTTTTTTAGGACACGGTGTTACCTGCTGGCTTTTCTTAATTTATCTAATTCAGTTTCTGGCAGTCCCAAAAACTTATTAGTAATTATTCCGTTTTTATTTATTGCAAAACAAGTTGGGGTGGATTGTGCTCCATATATTATTTTCATCGGGCTATGGTCTTTTTTAAAATCATCTACAAAGATGAAATCTAATTGATATTGGGTTTTTAAAGCTTTTAACTCCTCAATATTGGAACAAGAATTGAATACAACGATTTTAAAATTGTCCTTATCCATAGTATTGTGAAAATTTTTCAACAAAGTCCTCCCATTCTCTTGAATACAACCTAAACCACCATATAATAGAAAAATATCTTTTCCGTTTAGGCTTGATAATTGAAACGGGTTTCCGTCAGAGTCTGTTGCTTGAAAATTGTAAAAATCATCTCCTATTTCAATTTGCTTTGAGTCTATATGGAATTTAATGCTTTTTCCATAATCCGATTCTTGCATTTCTTTGGGCAATTTTTTCAGAACATCAAGTAAAACGTCTTTAGGAATCATTAAACGTTGTCTATAAAGATTATCAAATCCGCTTGGAACAGAAGCAAATTTTATAGTTGTTTCTGTTAGTTTTTTATTATACATTTTTTCTATTTGGGCTGAAACAATTAATAAGCTGTCTATTTTTTCTGGATGCAATTCATAAAAACTTGAAATTTTAGACATAGCATGCTCATAATCCTCTAACATTTCTTTGTCTATTTTTAAAAAGTTTTCTTCACTAATCTCTTGAGAAAAAGCTTTATGAAGAGAAATCGATGTTAAAATTAATACAATTAGTATTTTAGTTATTATGTTCATAATCTTGTTTTTTTTAGCTTGCAGGTAACGTAAGGATATATCTACCAGTACATATATTTCCATTTTATAGGTAGCTAATTTAAGTTAATTTTTAACAAAATCGCCTCCAATATTTTGAAATTAGGCATACACCTGGCATATGGAAAATAACTACTTAACATAAAAAAATATCCGCAATGTTCAAGCTAGATATGCACATGGTAACTATTCATTTTTAGCCCCTTATAACGGCCCGTAAAAAGAGCGAATGAATAAAGATGGTGTTGTACCAAAAATGGTTGGTTTTATGGGATTCCTAAAATGTTCTCAAAAATGCCCTAACTCGCCATTTTATTATCCGAATCCACTTTTAGGTGTGCAAATTATATTTTTTAAAAGTTCAATTAGACCCACATAGAATTTCTTTACAACTTCGAGTTTCCTCATTATTGAATGTCAACGGTCGTAGATCTGACAAATAAAAATATATAACTTCTGGATAACGCCTTGTAACAGATTGGTCGGCCCTTGTACTCGTGCAAAATATCTTGATTTAGCCAATCCGTACCATTATGAACCCCAAACGTCCCATTCCGTATTGGATTGCGATGATGATGTCGTAATTTCGAATTCTAATCATGTTTAGCTTGATTAATCTAAAACAATTATGAAAAAACTAATTGTACCTATCATACTGATTTTATGGGCGTGCAAAAGTGATAGCACAGCAACCATTGAAGGGCAAATATCAGGGGGATTTCCTGCAAAAATTGGATTTACCCGACCTATCGAGGGCCAATGGTTATTTTCTTTAAAGGATACGGTGTCAATCGATTCCATAGGAAATTTCCAAATTTCGCTCGATGCCGACGCTCCTTCCTTTATTTCTCTTTATGGACCTGAAATGAGAGGGGTGCTATTAGTTGAGCCCGGTGAGAAATATCGTTTGCAAATCGACCTGGAGTCAAAGGGAAGTCCTTTTAAGGTCTTGGGAGCGACTGATACACTCCAAAGTCTTTACAATTCGTTCGAGCTTCCCGAAATGGGCTATACTTTCTCACCGCTAATGGATGCCATTATCGGGGATTCCCTTCCAGCTCGATTATCCATGAAATTGGATTCGGCGTTCCAAAGGGACAAAGCAGTCTTTGGTGGGTTGCTCAAAGGCCATGTGATTTCTAAAGGAGCCCATGATCTAGCGGTCGCCGATCGCAGATGTTATTATCTGGGTATGGGGGCGTTGGTCTGTAACATACGATTGTACGGAAATCCAGATACCGATCAACCTCTTTTCCGCTATTGGTCCTCTCTGTACGACACACTGCCGATAGCCTCTACGGACTACCTTCGCTCCCCATGGGCCTATCCTTATCTAAAAAGTTTTATCGCTTATAAGGAATTGGAATCAGGAACCTTCGATCCGATAGAACAAAAAGTGCGACTTGGACAAGGTACGCCACATATGTATCATATGGATCTGGCAAAAAAATATCTACAGAAAAAACAGTTGGAATATTATTTTGCCGCCTATCTCGTGGACCATGGTTACAACAATAAGGATAATTCCAAAGAACTTATCACATTGTACAAGGATTTTAAGGAGACCTACCCGAACAGCGAATATACCCCATTCATAGCTCCCGCAATACGTCCCATAATAGCCTTCCGCAGGAAAATCGCAAAAGATAGTCTAAACCCCAAGATCGGATTTGTGGAGGGTTTCGAGGATATCGATACTTTTAAAGACCTTTTGGCTCCACTAAAGGGCAAAAAACTGTTCGTCGATATCTGGGGCACTTGGTGCGGGCCCTGCAAACGTGAGTTCGCGCACAAACCGGCCCTGGATAGCCTGTTGGCCGCCTATAATGTTGAAGCCTTATACATCTGTGAGGGAAAGAACAGCAAGGAAAAAACGTGGAAGGAAATGATAGGCTATTACGATTTGGAGGGCTATCATGTAAGAACCAATCCCACCTTATTATCTGACATCCACGACAGATTTGGACATAATGGATTTAGTTATCCCCGCTATCTATTGATCGATGAAAATGGTAGGGTGGCCGAACCTGAAGCCAATGCCCCATCAAAGATCAAGGAATTGGAAAGTGATATCCGATCTGCATTTGAAATTATATCGGTCCAATGAAAACGAGAATATTTTCGAACTCAAGGTTAGAAAAGGCCGGTGTCCATCTAATTTTTTTATTCCTTGCATACCAATACCTTTTTCGCTTCTCCTACGAATTTGCCAGATCCAGATTCCTGGATTTGGCAAACAACACGACGGATATCCTTTTTTTTTATGTTCACGCACTTTTATTGTTGCCATTGATACTGAAGAAAGGGAACCCAAATGGATACTTGTTTATGACTTTGGTCTTATTTGGCATGGCGGCTGTAACAAAAAGTTGGATTAGGGCCTCCCATTCTAGTCTCATAGTAATAAACCCGGATGGGTCACCTGTGGATGCTTGGCATTTTTTCCTAAGAAACGCCTGGATTTTAGGCCATGCCCAAGAAATGTTGCCCCGATATTGCCTAATCGCCCTTATATCGTTTGTTTACTATCGATTATACCATGATTTGCGCCTATTAACCCCTTATTTAGAGCTTATCGTCAATGCTTTGGTGGTTTTGTCAATCCTCTACTCACTTGTCACCTTTGTGCCAGAATCTGGAATACTGGGAATCGTATTGGGTTCAATTTCTATATTGGTGTTCTATTTGAATGTATTTTGGCTTTTTCCGATTTGGATTAAGGGTAGTAAGAGAAAGGCCTGCCTATTTATTACCTTGTTGCTCTGTATCGGTTACTCGCTTCTGGCAAGTTGGTGTCTGGATGGTGGCCTATACCGTTATTATCAAGAAGCAGGGGAGATTTTATTACAACCATATGCCTCCCAAAAGTGGCTTTTTATAGCCGGGAGCTTAACGGTAATTTTGTCCATATCATCGTTTTATGCATATTTCCGAACCAAGGCTGGGATCGGTGGTATGTCCTTAAACCTTCAACTGCAAGCTAAAGAAGCCGAATTGAAGCTTCTTAAGGCCCAAATTAATCCCCATTTCCTATACAATACCCTGAATACCCTTTACGCTACCGCTTTGGAAGAAGATGCCCCAAGAACTGCGGAAAGTACAGTGAAATTGGCAAACTTGTTAAGATACATGCAGGAGGATATGGCCAAGGATTTTATCCCATTAAAATCGGAGGTCGAATATTTGAAAGATTATATATCCATCCAAAAAATCCGCTGTGAAGTAGAACCTACAGTACGTACGGTTTTTACTGGCATCGAACGGCATGTAATCAGTCCAGGCCTGTTCATCCCCTTCGTAGAAAATGCCTTTAAGTACGGAATAGATCCCACTCAACCTTCTCATTTGGCAATATCCATAATATGCCTCGAGAGTGCTATTTCCTTCACCTGTGCCAATAGCTTTAACGAGGGCTACACGATCGATTACAGGGAAAAAGGCTTTGGAATCGGGATTGAAAACACCCGTAGGCGTTTGAAGCTCGTCTATCCTGAAAACCATACCTTTGAAATAGAGAAAAGTGACCGTTTATTTACGGTCAGGATATCAATATTAGATTTAGGAAAATGATACAGGCCATTGCAATAGATGACGAACCCAAGGCATTACAGGTCATTAAGCTCCATATCGAAAAGATGGACGGCATCGTTTTGATCGATTTTTTCCACGGCGCTGGAGAAGCCCTTCTTTTTTTAAAGGAAAACCCGGTAGACTTAATCTTTTTAGACATCAATATGCCCCACCAATCCGGATTGGACATGCTGGATAAGTTACATTTTCGCCCTCAGGTTATCTTCACGACAGCGTATTCCCAATATGCGGTTGAGAGCTATGAATACCATGCGGCCGACTATTTGTTGAAACCCTTTGATTTTGACCGATTTCAAAGGGCAGTGCAAAAGGTGGGGGAACGCATCGCATTTTCACGATCGGATCGTCGATATATTTTTATAAAGGATGGTGCCAAAACAATTAAGCTTGAAATCAACGACATACTGTTTGTAAAAGGTTCGGGAAATTATTTGGATATCATAACGGGAAGCAAAACACATTCGCCAAGATTGACCTTCGCCGATTTTTTCGATAAAGTGCCTTTTAATCGATTTTGTAGGATCCATCAATCCTATATTGTACATATACCATTAATCGAGAAAATTGAGAAAAACTATGTGTTCGTTGGAGCGTATAAGGTTCCGATCAGCCAGAAATATAAGGATTCCTTTATCAAAAGAATAGGATTGGAGTAGTTTGGGTCCTTCGCGGATAAATTTCCCTTTAAGTTCCGATTTCCACTTGAAAAGTTCTGCAACAGCCACCGCCGTTTCAGAAAACTGAATTGGAGTATGGGAAGTGTCCCTTAAAATGTTCTTTTTAAAGGACTTTTCATTTTTTGAATTCCATCTTAGGAAGAGGATAACCAAATCCCTTGCCGACTGTAAAATTAGTGGACATTTGATGTAAATATTTTTTACAGTAAAATAGGGTCATTTTCAACAGGATATTTGTAACCATTTGATATATAAATAGTTGTATTCTTGGCATAATTTTAGGATTAGAATCAACATCCTTTGGATGTTCGAATTTAACTTCCTGTGTTGACCAAAAACATCTTTTGGTTACTCATCAATCAAAAACGAGAATGATGTTAAAAAACTATCTAAAAATCGCTTGGCGAAACTTAATTCGAAATAAGAGTTTTTCGCTATTAAATATTGTGGGTCTTTCTATTGGTCTTGCGGTTACAGCGCTTATTATAATTTGGATAAATTTTGAAACAGGTATTGATCAATTTCATACCAATAAGAACCGTATTTACGAAGTTTATAATCAAATCCCAGTAGATGGTGAAATCTGGACCTGGAATTCAACGCCTAAAATAATGGCACCTACTATAAAGAAGGATTATCCTGAAGTGGAAAGTGTTTCTAGATATAATTATGATGATACCTTTTTATTTTCAGTAGGTGATAAACGAATGAAATCTACAGGTACAATTGTTGATCCTGATTTTTTGAACATATTTAGTTTCCCCTTGTTGGAAGGAAATATAGAAACTGTTTTAGAAGGGGTGAATTCTGTGGTTGTTACAGAAACATTTGCAAAAAAATTATTTGGTGATGAACCAGCGATGGGTAAAATTGTAAAAGTTAATAATGCAGATACTTTTAAGGTAACCGGAATATTAAAAGACCTTCCAAACAATACTGGGTTCAATTTTGAATTTTTAATGCCTTGGGCTTATGCCAATCAATTAGGATGGAATGATAAACATTGGGGTAATAATTCCATAGCAACTTATGTCTTACTAAAAGAAGGTGCAAATTATACAGCCTTCTCTGAAAAAATAAAAAATTTACGAGAAAGATATGATAAGGGATCTCCAGACATGGTTACTTATTTATATCCTTGGTCAAGATATTGGTTGTATTCTGAATTTGAAAATGGCAAAGAAGTTGGTGGTAGAATTGTTTTGATTCGAATGTTCGGCATTATCGCTGCAATTATTTTGCTCCTTGCTTGTATCAATTTCATGAATTTAAGTACCGCAAGAAGTGAAAAGCGGGCAAAAGAGGTAGGTGTACGTAAAGTTGTAGGAGCACGAAAAGGGTCGCTAATTGCTCAATTTTTGGGGGAGTCGATATTAATTTCATTCATAGCGGCAGCGCTAGCTTTAGTACTATTGCTACTCGTATTACCCGCTTTTAGTGAATTAGTAGAGAAGCCATTGTCATTAGATATGGCGAATGAATGGTTCTGGATTAGAGGATTGATTGTGGTTCTTTTTACAGGAATATTAGCGGGAAGCTACCCAGCCTTATACCTATCTGGCTTTAAACCTTCAGCCGTTTTAAAGGGAACATTTAAAAAAATAAATGCTCCGGTTACGCCAAGAAAAGTATTGGTAGTGCTACAGTTTTCAGTTGCTATTATCCTAATTACAGCAAGTATTATCGTAACGCAACAATTGCAAAAGGTTCAAGATAGGCAAAGTGGCTATTCAAAAGCTAATTTAATTTATTCAACAATAGAAGGTGATTTAGGAAAAAATTATACGCTGATCAAAGATGAGTTGTTAGCTTCTGGCGTGGCTGAATCTGTAAGCAAAACTGGTGGTCCTATTACCCAAGGATGGAGTAATTCATGGGGGTTTAACTGGGCTGGAAAGAATGAAGATAATAGAACTATCATTCAAAGGTTCAATGCTGATGATGCCATAGCAAAAACGACGGGCATGGAAATAATTGCGGGTCGTGATTTTGACCTAAGTAAATATCCAACAGATTCTACGGCTGCGATACTTAATGAATCCGCCGTAAAATTGATGAATTTCGAAGAACCTATAGGTCAAATTATTAAAGATATGGGTGTTGAATGGCGTGTGGTAGGCGTTGTTAAAGATTTCATCTTAGACTCTCCATTTCAAAAAATAGACCCCATGGTTATTGAAGGTGCTATGTATGGACATAATTTTATTCATATTAAGTTTGATAAAACCAGACTTACATCTGAAAGTCTAGCTGCAACGGAGGCTGTTTTTAAAAAGTATAATCCAGAATATCCTTTCAACTATGAATTTGTTGACCAAGTATATGCTAAGAAGTTTAATAGTGAAAAACAAACAGGGCAACTCGTAAACCTGTTTACCTTGCTAACTATTTTTATTTCTTGTTTGGGCTTATTCGGTCTCGCTAGCTATATGGCGGAGAACAGAATTAAAGAAATCGGAATCCGTAAAGTTTTAGGAGCCTCAGTTCGAAATATAACAACATTACTTTCCAAAGATTTCTTGAAATTAGTCTTGATTTCGATTGTACTTGCTGTACCAATTTCATGGTATTTTATGAGTAAATGGTTAGAAGATTTTGCCTATAGAATTACAATTTCTTGGTGGATTTTCGCTATAGCAGGAATTTTAGCCTTGACCATGGCGCTTTTAACGGTAAGTTATCAAGCCATAAAGGCGGCAATTGTGAACCCGGTAAAAAGTTTGCGGACAGAGTAATATCATAAAACGGCCGATTAAAAGGACGTGATGAAGGAGTTGGTCAATATATAAGTTCTAATCTGAACTCACTAACTTTATTAACAATTCCGATTATCCGTTCTTCATATTTTTCGTCCATGCCCAACTCATTAATTCCGTTTGTAGCAGAATAGAATATTTTCTCCAAAGCTATATAATAGCTTTCGTCCCAGTATCCAAAATCTTCGACAACTTCCAAGCAACAAGCTACATAATGCAATTCCAATTCCACATTAAGCTCTGTTATCTCCATTTTTTGGACAGTCCGTATTATTTTTCGAGCTTCAGTTTCACGTATCTGCATATTCCGTCCATTTGGATAAATGTATCTTTCAATTTCCTTTTTATAGTTCTCCACAAGTTTCTTGATTTCACCTGTGGCAAAAACGTCCAAATAGGCTTTGGCGCCTGGCACTTTTTTATATATCTCCGAAATCAACTTAATGATTTCAGTTTTCTCCATTCCGCTCAATTCTTTTTTTACTTCTCTAAATGCCATTTTAGACAATATTTTTTAAGCTTGTTGGTAACCTGTTATATCAATCAATACGAATATAACGGTTTATCCTTTTATGCCCGGGATAAAGAGAGGTTTCTAAGCACTTTATTCGGAAAGAGGGATTGTTGTAATCCCATAAAAGGTTCTTTTTATAAGACTCTGTAAAATCTAGAATTTTAAGTTTGATCTATTCAAAATTCCATTTTTTACCCTTTGCTATTTATACTTCTTTTATTCTGTTTACCTAAGGTTTATAGATTAGGGAGAACATGGTTACTCTAGGTAGAATATATGTAGTTTGATCGGATACAAAATAAACATTAAAACTATTTTGGTTTTTAAACCTAACATCGAATAGGTTTTGCACGGATACCTTAAAATTCCATTCACTATTTTCCTTGCCATAGAATAGCGATGCGTTGCCTATGCTAAACTTATTGGATATATATGTCGATCTGTTGGGGCGATCTGGATGAGTTTAATATTCGATTTCTACATTTATTGTTGATGCTCCCTGAAGTTTATTCCATTTTCCTTGGCTGTTTCTTCTTGAATATCCTTTTCCTTTGGTCAATATTGCTCCAATATATACTTCAAGTTTATTTTTAAAATCAGGTATGAATTCCACCCCAACAAAAAAATCTTCTTCCAAATAAATATATTGTTTTGTCAGGTCAATTTGTAACCAACCAGGTTCAATCTTTTTTTTCTGAACTATATTTTCATAAATTATTTTTTCATAGGGCTCATTGTCCACATTTTTGTAGAAGTTTATTCTAACAAAACTGCTATCAGATTTAAAACCCGCCCTTAAATAGATATTAACATATTTTACCCTAACAGATTTATCTGGAATATTGATTCTTTGAGCGTTCTCAATAATGTCCATATCCTCTGAAATTGCACCGAGCCATAGCAAAGGATTATAAGTTTTAACTCCAATTTTCCTATTCCTTTTCTTTTTATTAGAAACTATAACTTCGGAAAGTTCATTTGTTTTGGGTTCTAAAAATATTGTTTTATTATTATAATTTTCGATTGGGATTTTAACAGGATAATAATTTATATGACTTATGGTTAAACTGTCATTTAAAAACTTCTTTGAAACACTTAGTTTAAATTTCCCATTAAGAGTTGAAATTGTTCCTTTATTTTTATTTAACACACCAATATTTACAAATTCAATTGGGTTTTTAGTTTCAGAATCAGCAATTATTCCGTTCATTTCAATTTCTTGTGAAAAAGAATAAAAAGTAAGAAGCTGTAGTGAAATAAATATTTGAATAACTTTTTTCATATTTTCAGTAGCGTACCCAACAATAGATTTAATTCTATATTTCGGCATCTAAATATAAGTTTACTTTTATCAAATACGCCTTCCTATGAGTTAAAGTATATCTAACATTTGGTATCGGGCTAACCATTGATTCGCAAAATTCAAACCGGACTGGAAGATGGAATGTTTTATTTTTAGTCCCATGAAACGGCCGATTGAAAGAACGACATAAGAATTCGAGTGGCGACCCCTAAATCGTTCATTTTAAGGAATTTAAAGCAGAATATCAATAGGTATTACAGGGGTTTAATTTAAGCAAGTATCTTCAGTAAATCACTAAAACCCAGTATTGCGCTAGCCATCCGTGATTTATGTTTCCTTTGTCCTACTGTTCTTTGTGCTGCCTACTAATATTTTCAAACTTTTCAATAATTTCGTTCAATTTGTCCAGTTCCTTTCGAATAACTCTAGGTCTGAGATAGAACCAATTGAAAGCAATCCAAATCAATGTTGCAGAATAAGCAAAAATAGCCAGAGGAAAAGTGAATTGCGATACATATTCATAGAGGTACATACATATTCCAAGAGTTAGGGTAACGAAATAAAACTGCAGCATTTTGGACTGCAAAAATTTCTGTCGCTCCTTCAGTTTTATTACAGACTTTAAAAATTCACTATTGCTTTGATATTGGGTTGTTTCTCTTAAGGATGGAATAAGTTGATTGTAAACAAACATATAGATTGTGATTCCGGCAATTGTCAATATTATGCCAATTTTCGTTGTAATCAGCTTAGGTTCAAAATAGAGCCAAATAAAAATGATAAAGGCTATTGTGGCGATCATCAAAATGTTAACGATAATTAGTTTGGTAATGTTCTTTCTCTTGATTTTGTCAAGTTTTAAGAACAGTTCCTCAATTTTGGGTGGATTGGTCTTTTGATTGGCCCACAGTTCATCAAGGTTTACGTTATTGTCCATATTCTTTGAATTTTGTCCTTAGGATTTCTTTGATTCTGTGAATTTTTACCCTAATATTTACATTTGAAAGCCCGACTATCGTTGCAATTTCTTCTTGTTTTATATTCTCCAGTTCGAGTGATATTATAATCCTGTCCGTTTCGGCCAGCTCCGATATGCACTTGTACAAGAATTTGATTTGTGCCTCATTATCAATTTCATTTTCTTCGGTAAGGTTTGTGGGCAATTGGTCTTTGGGATATCGGTTGCGCCGTTCGATTTGACGTAAACAAATATTTGAGGCAATTCTAAAAATCCAAGTCCCTACCTTGGCCTCGTTTCTAAATTCCGGAAGCTTTTTCAGAACAACCACAAAAGTTTCCTGGGCTAGATCCTTTGCCAAGTCTTTGTCGTTTACAAAGCCCATACATAGACGGTAAATCTTTTGCCAATAGTCTTTATATATTTCTTCGAACACCCTTAATCTTTGGCTAAAAAAATTGCTAATTGGTCAAAATACCATTCTTTGTCATCATACATTATAAAATGCAGCCCTTTATCGGCATATCGTAAATCAGCTGATTCAAGATTTTTGTATTGGTTTTCGATCGCAGGTTTAAAGTTCTTAAAGTTAGATTCGAGCAAAACTAGTGTTGGGCATTTAATATTACCAATTTTTTCTCTTAAATCAGTGTTGGAAAAATCGCAATACATTTTGGCAAAAGTCCGTCTATCGGATGCTATGCTCCAATTTACAACAGTTTCCAGCATTTCTGTATTTTGAACAAGTTGAGGCATGGACAATTTTTGTATTTGATAGAATTGTTCTTTTGGTAAAGTTGTAATTTGATTTACCGTAGCCGTACAGTCTATATCTTCTTTCTGTTTAAAATTCGGGTTTGTCAATGCAGCCAAACATGGCAGGGCATCCACAACGATTATTTTCTCCACAAGTTCAGGGTAGTCTGCAGCTATGGCCATCGCCAAACCTCCTCCCATACTGTGCCCGATCAGAATGGGCCTTTCTATCCTTTTTTTTCTGATGAAATCGGCTATTTCAATTTTCCAGTTTTCAAAACTAGGGTCGGGGCCAGGTTCTGCACCTGCAAACCCTGCCATTGTAAGGGTATAACAAGTGAATTCCTTTTCGTAAGCTGTTTTGGTTTCAGACCATACTTCGCCAGAACAAGCAAATCCAGGGATCAGCACTATCGTCCGATTCCCGACTCCGCTTTTCTCAACTTCAAAAGGGTAGTTGGAAATATCCTGCCCAAATATTTGATTTGCAAATAAAAGGCAAATGCCTAAATAAATTATTTTTTTCATTTCGTAGCTATCTGATCGGTTCGCCATTTAGATACGAGGAATTACAAAATGTTACAAAGACCTTAATATTTTGACCAATTAGCAATGTTTTTATCGTTGCATAGAACGTGGAAAAGATTGGAATTAGAAGATTGCTGGTGTCCCATATAATTTTGGTTTTATAAGATTGGAGAAAAAATTATGGGCTTGTGCAACGGTTACTTTAGGTATCTCTTGTTTTTTCTGCGCAGATTTTCCAAAATAATTCTATTCTTTTAGCAAGTCTGTATTTTTAAATTCAATACTTCTAGCCTTTAGATATTCCCAAATCTCCATAGTATTTCCTGCCTGTGACAATTCTGAAAAATCCTTTTGTGACATGCAATAAGTAAGATATCCATCAATATTCGCTTCGGGAATACCGAAATTTTCTGACATTATTTTCTTTGAGAACTTAGTCAGGATTTCTTTTTCCAACTCCATGTCTTCATCTCGGGCGACCATGTCCTCGAAGGATTTGGTTCTCCCAGAAGCCTTGTTCATTATTTTATGTGTGTTTATTACTAGGGCTATACCATAATAATAAGCATATTTTCCTCTATCTGCCTCTATAAGTAGTCGTTCACTTTGGGTCATTTTTTCAATATCTGCATTAGGTAAGCCCAATGTTAAAGAAGTAACAACGGATTTAAGGCCAAGTATTTCAATATCAAGGCCTATTTTTCCAGTTAGATTATATGGCATAACGGTAACCTCATTTAAATTGATAACATTCTCAACAAGGTTTATGACCACTAAATTTTCATTTACGATTGTATCGGTAATAACAATTTCTTTTGTTACATATTGAAGCGCAGTAAATCTTATTGAATCCCTTAATTTAACTTCAATGGTGAACATCCCCAAAGAATCAGTAATCGTTGATTTCTTAGAATTTAGGTTGACAATTAAAATATTGGAAACATCATTTTCAAAGCTCTTAGCTCTGCCATTTAACGGCGTTGAGTTTTCTTGACTAAATCCTGTAAATGAGGCCAACGTAATTAATAATAAAAAACTTACATGCTTCTGCAATATTTATATTTTAGGATAACGACCAAATGCTTTTTTTAAATATTAGAAATCACAATTGTATAAAGAACTTATGATTTTTATACATCCAAATATAGTTGACATGAAACATCCGATATTTATCTACTAAATGCTTTAACACTTAATTGTGAATACATCCTAGAAGATTATTTCAGAAAAAAATCATTTTAGAGTTTCGAAGGATGACCATTTTTTGAAATGTCTTAATAACAGGCCCAATTCTCTATGTATAATTTAAGGTGGGATTACTTATGTTAAGTTCAATTAAGTAAGAACAAGCTTATTTAAATTTAGAAAGTTTAGCGGGTACTTGATTGAGATATTAGTAGTCCCGTATAACGGCGGTTTCACGGGGCACTTTTCACAGAGCGGAAATTCTTGGACGGGAGTGTCCCATTTCTGGTCTTTTTTAGTAGTTTCGTTAATTAACCTTTTGCGGAACTACATAAGTATATTTAATCGACCGTTTTTGTAAACTTTAGCTCTTAACCTAGTTGATACCTGTTGACAAGTTTACTATTCCCGTACATATTAATAGTTTACCTTGTATACGTATAAATACACCGAAATGAAGTTTGGTTACGCTAGGGTAAGTACAAAATCACAAAAGCACGATTTACAGGTCGACGCCTTTTTGAAAGAGGGAATCGATACCAAGAATATTTTTGCCGATATTTCATCGGGCGCAAAAAGTGATCGAAAGGGTTTGGACGAAATGCTCACCAAATTAGGTGAAGGGGACACCGTTGTTGTATGGAAGATGGACCGAATAGCAAGGAGTCTTTCACATTTGATGAAGTTGATTGAAGATTTCGAGAAAAGAGGCGTGCACTTCAAGAGTATTCAGGAGAATTTTATAGACACATCTTCACCGCATGGCCGATTCGTGTTCAATCTGTTTGCATCCATTGCACAATTGGAAAGAGATATCATCATTGAAAGGACAAGGGCTGGACTAGAAAGTTCCCGACGGAGAGGTGTGCGACTGGGTCGCCAGCCAGGTTTAAGTAAGCAGGCGCAGCACAAGGCCATACTCGCCGAAAAGTACTATCGTGATAACAAATTAAGCATTGAGGAAATCATGAAACTTATAGAAGTGGGTTCTAAACGTACTCTCTACAAATATTTGGCACACCAAGGCAGGAGAACCTGTAAAGAATGTGGAGCTTTATTTTGGGATAGAAGTCAAGACTTAAATAAGGCTTATTGTAAAAAACATATCAAATGAACCTTTTAGACATATCAGGAAATGATATTGCAGAGCTTAATGATGGAGAATTAAGAACTCTTATAGGTCTGTTATGCGAATCTGAATACCGAAATGCCGGTCATTCAACTAAAGGTATCACTTGGGGTGGTTCCCAAGATGCACCTGATGGAGGGCTAGATGTTGTTGTTAATACAGAGGTAGGTCTTTCCAACGAAAGTTTTATTCCAAAAAAATATACGGGGTTTCAAGTAAAGAAACCTTCGATGCCACCATCAGCAATAAAAAAGGAAATGTCTCTAAATGGGACTTTGAGGGGTGTAATCAATAAGATTGGAGAAGAAAACGGTGCATATATCATAGTTAGTTCAGGCGATTCAACTTCTGATTCCGGTCTTAAGAATAGAATCAATGAGATGAAGAAATCCATACATGTATTAGATGATGACAAGAAACCCTTCCTAGATTTTTATGATCGTGGTAGAATCGCATCTTGGGCAAGACAACATCCTTCATGTATAATTTGGATTTGGAGTAAGCTTGGAAGAAATATCAGTGGATGGCTTCCGTACGAAAATTGGTCTAACAATAAAGCAGATGATAATGATTATATATTAGATGATGATTTAAGGTTACATAACAATACAAAATCTAACAAAGATGGTGTTACAATCGAAAAGGGCCTATCTCAATTGCGTTCTAGCCTTTTACCGATAAGATCATCCGTCAGACTTACTGGCCTATCCGGAGTAGGCAAAACAAGATTGTGTGAGGCATTATTCGATACTAGAATCGGAAACGATGCGCTTAATCCTTCCCTGGTCATCTATACTGATATTTCATTTAGCTCAAATCCAGAACCTGTTGCTATGGCTGAACAGCTCGTAGCCTCAAAATCAAGGGCAATTTTAATAGTTGATAATTGTTCGCCAGAATTACATAGAGCGCTGACCAAAATTTGTAGCAAAAATGTCAGTAGGGTTAGCTTACTAACCGTAGAATACGATATAAAGGATGACCTTCCTGATGAGACGGAAGTCTTTAGGTTGGAACCAGCAAGTATTGAGGTAATCGAAAAGCTGATTAAAAAAAGATTTGTCCATGTTAGCGATTTGGATGCAAGAACAATCTCAGAATTTTCTGGTGGTAATGCTAGGGTAGCAATTGCGTTGGCAAACACCTTAAGGCAGGGTGACAATTTAAATAACCTCAGAGATGAAGATTTGTTTCAAAGGCTATTTAGACAAAGGAATAATGATAATAAAGACCTTCTTAAATCAGCCCAAATATGTTCTTTAGTCTATTCATTTGAGGGAGAAGATATTGCTTCCGAAAAATCTGAATTAAAAGTATTAGCGAATTTACAAGGAAAAAACCCAAGTGAACTTTATGCTGATATCTCCAGTTTAAAGGATAGAGGGATGGTTCAATCGCGGGGAGTATGGAGGGCTGTTTTACCACATGCCATTGCAAATCGTTTGGCAAAACAGGCCTTAAATCAAATTCCGAAGGATTCAATAATGAATGTTTTTCAAACCTCTTCTGATAGGCTTTTAAAATCTTTTTCGAAAAGGCTGTCCTATTTACACAATGAACAGGTGGCTATTGACATTTCAAGTATATGGTTGGATGAGAATGGATGGTTAGGTAACTCCATTCAAAATTTCAATGGCCTTGGCATTTCGGTTTTTGAAAATATTGCACCTATTTCACCCGAGCTTACCTTGGAAGCTATTGAAAGAGTAGCAAACTCTGAAGGAGGTGTAATTTTTACATCCCGAGCAAATTCGCATTATAATGAATTTGTACGAATTTTGGCGTTGATTGCTTATGACAAAGAACTATTTCATAGGGCAGTTGAATTAATTATAAGATTTGCGTTGGCAGAAAAACCTGAAGAAAACTATAATTCAACCCGTGATGTGTTAAAGGCCCTATTTCAGCAGTATTTATCGGGAACTCACGCTTATTATCATGAAAAATCAGCTCTAATCGAAAAATTGTTGGATGATCAAAATCCAATAAGAAATCAGCTTGGAGTATTATTGCTAAATAGTTGTCTTGATAGTCATCACTTCTCTTCTAATTATCCTCACCAATTTGGGGCGAGGTCACGTGATTACGGTTATCAGCCTCAGACCGAGGGTGAATACAACAAGTGGTACCAATGTTTTGTTCAACTAGGTGGGAATTATGGTTTACTTGATTCCGATTTAGCTAAAAATATTAGACTTGTTTTGGCCAATCATTTAGGAAGTCTTATCGAAATGAAAATTTTTGAGGATGTCGAAAAAGTAATTCTAGATTTTCATTCCAAACAAGGTTGGAATGATGGTTGGATGGCTATAAAGCGAACTTTACGATATGATAAAGACAACTTAGGCAATAAAAAAAAAAGACTAGTAGCATTAGAAAAATTATTACGTCCAAAAAACTTGGAAAGTGAAATTAGAGCATACGCTTTAACCTGTTCAAGATTAAGCCATTTTGATATTTTGGACGATTTAGGCGAGGATGAGGATTACCGAGCTAAAGAAAAGAAAGTGGCACAAAAAACCTTTGATTTAGGGAAAAAACTAGCTCAACAAAAACCGCTATTTGAAAAGCTAATCACAGATTTGTTCAGTATTCAAAATATCAGACTTCTAGAATTAGGAAAGGGATATGCAAGCTCCTGTACTAATCTACTGGAAATATGGATTGAATTAGCAGATAAAATAAAGTTAGTTGACACAAATGAGGTTAACTTTCTGTTCATGTTTGGGTTCTTATCGTATTGCGATGAACTTCACAACGACGTATATCATCAAATTTTGGATAAGGTTTTAAAAGATGAATTTCTTAAAAAATGGTTTCCTAGATTTCAGTGTGTTGGTTCAGTTGACGGTAAAGGATTAGAAAGATTGCATCACGCACTTGATAATGACAGCTCCTATCCATGGACTTATAATGACTTATCTTATGGGAAGGCATATTCACAAATCGACGATTACAATATTGCGTTACTAATTGAAAAACTAAGTGGGAAAGAAGGTGGTATGGCTCCTTCCATTGAAATAATTGCACTACGATTTCTTAGAGAGAGAAAAGATGGGGTTCCAATTACCAAAAAAATTGTTGAAGTAGCATTTAAATTGTTATCAAATCTACCTTTTAAGGAAGGTGAAAGAGATGGAGGTATGAGAGATTATCGATTAGCTGAAATCGCCGAAGTTTGCTTAGATGAAAGATATGGTTACTCCAATTCAGAAGAACTTTGTCAACATATATTTGATTCAATTGAAGCCAACAATTTATATCCTTCCAATTATTCTAAATTTTTAAAGACAGTCGCCAAAAAGCAGCCATCAATTTTTCTTGACACTTTTCTTATAAAGAACGATCCAACAAATTACAGATTTCGACACTTATTTAGAGATTCATATCAACGGAACCAATCACCTATAAATGATATTCCCGATAACATTTTGATTGATTGGTGCGAAATAAATCCTAAAGAAAGGTTTCCAATAATATTGGAAAAAATGAGTTGTTTCCGCACTACTGAACAAAGGGGATTGGACTGGAAACCCATAGTTTATTGCATTCTAATTAAAGCTGAAGATAAGCAGCTAATATTGAGAAAATTGAAAAACTCTATTGACCCTACTTCTTGGAGTGGTTCTAAGGCGGAAATTTTAAAAAAGAGAATAGTGTTATTCGATATGTTGCACAACCATGGAAATGAAAATGTAAAAAAATGGGCTATCCAGGAAAAAGAGAAATTTTTAAAATATATAGAAACAATACAAGAATCCGAGGCAGCACGAAATCGGATTAGGCATGAGAGTTTTGAATAGATTAATTTAAATGCGATTTAAAAGTTCAAAAAAACGATTATCAAGAACATGAGATATAAAGTTGCTCAAGGCATAATAAGCTTTGTTATTCTAGCAATAGTTGGTGGAAAAAAAGAGGAAGAATGGACAAGTATTGATAAAATTGGGGTGAAGTAATCCCGAACCATAAAGTCTAAATAAACGATATTACATGGCCATAAAAAGAACCGATCATATAATTCATGATGATGAAGTTGAAATAGATTCCTTTCAATTGCAAATAATGTTTGGTCCATCATATAAAGAGAACATAGAAATTGCGGTGAACTCTATATTTTGTAATTGTGGTGCCCAAAGTAAAAAGTTGGTCAACTATAAAAGTTATTTAAATAACCTTAATGACGTTATTTTAAAAGGGTTGTGCAATTCTTGCAATACAATTGCCACAAGATATATCGAGACCGGAGAGCGAAAGGGCGTCGAGAAAATCGCAAACCGAATTAGAAAATTAAACAAAGCTTAAAGTTCAAATAAACGATGGAAAGCAAAAGATTATCTCAAACATTTTCTTGTGGGCACTGTTCAAATATTGCCGCTATGGAAAGTATTGGTCATATATTTAAAGACTCCAAAAAAGAAGATAGCCATGATCCATATCCGGCACCTGAAGAAGGATATTATTATGATGTTCTAATTTGCCCTGCATGTACCCGTGAAAATATTGTAAAATACTTCTGGCATGACTTCATGGAATCTGAGGAAGATGTTAATTATGAATATTTATATCCTATAGATAATGATATTCCCTTAGGACTACCAAATGAGATTAAACTGGCGTATAAAGCTGCGCAAAAAGTTAAGCTTATAGATCCAAACTCTTATGCCTTATTAATTAGAAGACTCTTGGAACTTATTTGTTTTGATAGAGAAGCTGAGGGATCGTTTTTGTCTAAAAAATTAAAACATCTT
This sequence comes from Arenibacter flavimaris, assembly GCF_030291335.1. NCBI lineage: Bacteria > Pseudomonadati > Bacteroidota > Flavobacteriia > Flavobacteriales > Flavobacteriaceae > Arenibacter > Arenibacter flavimaris. The sequence goes on along the minus strand of NZ_JASWIM010000010.1, from coordinate 2,246 downwards.
GCTGATAAGGGAGAAATACCCGAAAAACTTGTTAAGGTTGCAAAAGGACTTAGGATATTTGGCAATATTGGAGCACACGAGCGTGGTGGTAGCTTAAGTGAAAAAGAAATACCTATTCTAACCAACATGATTAAATCGATTTTGGAGTATATATATACGGCCCCTCATTTGGCCGAGTTAGCCGAGAGGAAATTAAAAGAAATTGAAAAGTCTAAATAAAGGATTATCGTAGTAAAATGTGAGGAATATTTTTTAACGTTCATTACCTATGAAAAGATTGTTGAACACATAGGGCTAAACAAAGCTAACATGAAATACAATCCTATACTGTTTATGCGCATTGCGTGGATGAGGGAGTACAAAGGAGTAACAGAAGATGATATTCCCTCTGGTGCTGGCAGCTATGTTGATGAAAATAAAGATGGTGGAGAAGTGTATAACTTCATGCCACACGAAAATAGGTTATACGGCTATGCAAGAATGCAAAGTGGGCGTTCTATTAATATTGACAAACTTGGAGCGAAGGGTGTAAATGAAAGTATCGAAGGAATAACAGTTGTTTTTATTTCAAAACACCCAGGTACCGGTGGGCAATATATAGTTGGTTGGTATAAAAATGCAACTGTATACAGAACATTACAAAATATTGAACATAGTAATCGAGGAGAACACACTTCTTATAATGTGTTAACAGAAAGTTCTAACGGCAAACTCATATTAGCGGATGATAGGGTATTTAGTATTCCACACGGTAAAAAAGGTTGGCCAGGTCAGACCAATGTATGGTATTTACCTAAAACCGGTAAAGACTCTTTCCTTTCCAAACTGAAAGACTATATGTCCAACCCCGATACTTGGATTGATAGAACGCGTAAAAAAATTCCACCACTTACCGGATTCCAAAAGGACCTTGAAAAGCGAAAAGAAATTGAAATTGCTGCCATGGTAAAAACAGCGGAATATTTTTCAAGGAGAGGTTTTGAAGTAAAGGATGTATGCAAACTTAACTACGGTTGGGATTTGGAAGCCAAGAAAGGAGAACAGACATTACTGCTTGAAGTCAAAGGATTGAGCGGAAAATTCGGCGAATACGGGTTTGATATAACCCCAAACGAATTTGCAAAATCAAAAAAGAATCGCAAACATTTTCGATTTTGTATTTTAAGCTATGCGTTGAAGTTAAAAAGTCAGCAAATAGATATCTTTTACTATCAGGACAATAGCTGGAGAACAATAGACGTTAAACAAATGAAAATAGAAGAAATTCGTTCGGGTAAGGGTTTATTAATTAAAGAAAATCGGAAGTGTAATGGTAATTCAGCATATACCGCTAAAGTAAAGTCTAAATAAACGATTTTCACTTTGCTTTGGATTTAATAGCTTTATATTGAGGAGATGTATCCGTCTTATGTCGGATATTCAATTGTTAGGTCCAAATAAAACAAATTTATTAGCCATGATGAAAGGTTCTGATTTTATTATAGAATGGGTTGAAAAATTAAAATCCGAAATGGAAAACGTGCCTTATAGAGTTGATGATATTAGAAAGGACTTTTATGGGTTAATTAATGACATTGCATATTGTTATTTCGCCCATATTTACTTTTTGAGATATCGGAATTGACTAATAAACAAAAATTAGATTTCGGAAATTTAAAAAATAACATACATGTTAAGGCTATTGGGGGGTTAACGAAAAATAGCCACTCAAAAAAATCACACTTTAATTCACTTAACAGAAATTTTATTTTGGACGCCTGGTCAACTTTTGAAATTTGTGTGAACACGTTTTGTGAAGGCGTTTTTACCGAACCAGAAATCGATAAATTATTAAGTTATAAATTTTCTGAACTTAATAAAATGCTTCCAAAAGGGAGACTTACAGATTTAGAATTGAATGAGCTGAAATCGAATTTAGAAACCAAACATCTGACCCATGTTCCGATTATAAGGAAAACTGACCTATTATTCAAAAAAGTGAAAGGATACCCTAGAAATATTGAGGATGATAAAATATTCTATCCTTTTTCGGGAGATTAAGAAACACGATGCACTCAAATTATATTCATTACGGTAATCCTTTTGAATATAAATTTGGAAACGCTAAATTCATATTTAACAATTAGTACTGATGCGTTAAAATTTAATCGCTAAATAAATTCATCTGTTCATTGACATTTTGATTTGATTTCGGTTCGGTGAGCAACTCCTGCAAAGGAGTCTTGTCTATGGCGGAGATACCTAAT